>NZ_AQUK01000002.1 GCF_000371805.1 Methanocaldococcus villosus KIN24-T80 | reverse complement strand
ATAATTGAAGGAATCGGCAAGGACATCAAATACCTACTTAAGAATAGATTAAAACTACAAAAAATTTTTATTGACTGGATTTTAAAACAAGACCCACAAGAGTTGAGAGAAGTATACGAAACAATTGAAGAAGAAGAGCAATATAAATTTATATACTTTGGTTTAGGGTTGTTGTTTAAGTTTTGGGCTGACAACGGTTTTGATGTAAATAAAGAATACTACAAAGAAATTTTAAGAATGCTAAAAGCTGGAGAGCAAGAATTTAAAAAGGATGTAATGAATGATGAGGGAATTATTGATATACTACATGAAGTTGTTTATAATAGGTTGCTGGAGTTGGTTAAATCCATACCATGGGGAGACAAAAAGGTAAGTATTGAAGAGTTAGAAGATTGGGATATATTAAACCACTATGCAATTGAATTAATGAAAAAAGAAGGTTACACTATATACAGGTTGGAGAGAGAAGATAAAATAAGAATAGCAATACAACAAAGAGGATTAATTAAGTTGCTAAGTGTGTTGAAGAAGAGATTTAAAATGAATTATCCAGACAAAATAACATTAGAATGGTTTGCAAACAAATTGAGAGAAGATCATGAAGATCACAACATTGAGATAAAGCAAATTAAAATAAGCGGTAAGAAATTTTACAAATGCTTAGTTATAGATTTAAAAGAAGAGATAGAAGAGCAGGATTTAAAAGAAGAAGTTAAAAAAATAGTTGAAGAGGCAGGAATAAGAGGAATGACCACAACTGAAGTGTGTGATAGATTAGGATTAAGTGAAGACATTGTTGAGAGGGTGTTGAAAGAATTACACAGAGAGGGTGAGATTGACAATCCACGGCCTAATATATGGATAAGACTATAAGAAAAAATTAAAAAATTTAATTATAAAAATACACCATGGTCTCTTAAAATTTTTTTATTTTTCTTAGACCACCCTATATTCCCTTCCCAATATCTACCATTTCTTTCTATGGTTTTAAAGTATGCATCAGAATCTCTAACTTTTTCCCCTTTTGGAGTATACCATTTGCCATATATCTTTACAGGTGTTTTTTTTCTCCAAGATAGTCTTTTATCAAATACGCCAAACCAATAACCCAAAAACCCACCCCAAGAAGGATACTATTTTTAATTTTTTTATAATCATTTATAGAAATTTTTCACTCATTTTCAAATATAATTACTTATAGCAAACAAGTTTTACCATTTTTACATACACCAGGGTGCAAACCACGACAGCAGGATACTATGTAAGTAATCTTGAATGAACATGAGCGAAATTTTTTTGCCTAAATAAGTGTTATTATCACAGCTTTTGTTAGATAAGATTCCAAACAATAATTTTACCACAAGTTGTGGGGTTATAATGAGCATTTTTAAAAATTATTTTAATTTATATATGCAAATGCATGAGTTAGGGAATTGTAGGGAATGTTAGGGAATGTTTTTGACATTCCCTAAATAACCACAATTTATTTTTTATTTTTTTATATTCTCTTTATTTATTCTTTTTTAATATAGGGAATGTAGGGAATGTATATTCTATATACTATTTTTTTCAACATAGTGTAGTATGATTATTATATATTGATGATTATCAATTTTTATTACTAAAAACACTTACTAAAAATTTTGTATATGCAGAAAAAAAAAAAACATTCCCTTGGTGTTTAAGCAATTTTAGGGGTTTTTAGGAAAAAAAAAGCATTTAAATCAATCTTTTAGGGAATGTAAAAAACATTCCCTACGACATTCCCTTATCAATAAGTTAATATATTTAAATAATATATGTTCAGAAAAAATAATACTCATTTATTTGAACCTATTAATTAAAATTTCTTTTAATTTGCGGTGTTTTCTTATAGGTCTTGCAAAAATAGTGTGTAGGGTTAATAACCCATGTGTTAGTTAAGTGTTATCTTATTTTTGAAAATTGACAGTTGGTTAAATTTTCCGACATTTATTCTCAGCATTATTACTTGATTAATTGTCATTACAGCCGTATAGCTAAGAAAGTTTGAGTAACTCTTCGTAGAGTTTTGCAAATATGGAAAGAATAATATAACAATTCTGTATAGCACTCTATATATCTGTATAGCAATCTATATATAGGTATTAACATAATAACATAAATTGACATATATTGACATACATAATTAACAAGAACATAAAAATAAAAAAAGAGATAGAAAAGAGTGTAAAAAATATTGGAGACGGTGTAAACAATATTTAACTTATGTTTATCACAATCTTTATATTGACATTTAACGGCAAATTGTGAAGAAGGTAAATTATAAATAACATGGTTGTTATATCAATCATACAATCACCTCTTTATATTTGTGTATTTGCCTTTATCCCCGTTGCTGGGGGATCATCGGACAAGAAATTTTTAATCTACAATGCTCATTAATACCCGTATAACCTATATATAGATGTATGATCATTACTCTCTTTATTTCAATACAAAGAGTATACTTTTTATGTATAATAAATTAAAAAATTTGCATATATAAAGATATACATTTACTGGTAAAATTGGATGAAATTAAATAACATGAGACGATAATAAACACAAAATATTTAGAAACAAAGCAAGCCTAACGACTACACAATTGTATTATTGAATAAAAGTATAAATAATTTATGATTTTTTGTTTTAAAAAAGAAATATGTCGTATATAAAGCATTTAAAGATCTGTAATAAGTATTTCATTAGTATATAAAAATAAAAAATCTATCATAATAATAAAAATCCATTTGCTTAAGCAAACAGAAATAACACAAAAACATTACTTAAACAACTAAATAAGAAAATCACTTTTGTGGGTTGGTGTATGTAAAAATTATCAATGGTAAAACTTGTTATCTATAGATATTGATTTTTATATCTTTCCTGTAGTCATTGGGGGTCAAAAGATTACTTCTCTATTTTTAATAGTAATTTTATATTAAAAATAGGGGATAAGGTTGGTTTTCTTATTTACCTAATAACATTTATATAACTAGCTTATATGCTTTAAAAGATTTGAATTCATTAATTTGAATTTATAAATATATATTTCTTCTGAAGAATAATATTTATGAAGTTTTGACAAAAGTGAGTGGTGAAAAATACTAGTCAAAGTCTCTTTAAAACTATATAAATATTATAGGATTGTTAATAAAAAGAAAATATAAATCATTAGTGTGTTTAAACCTAAAATAGCTTAATTATTTGGCACTTTTTATTTTTATTAGTTCTTCATATATTGTTTTGTATGTTTTTTCTAATAAATCTTTAATTTCATCTTCATTAAAGCCTACTATTTTCAATATTGTATAATCCAGCTTTATTCTCGCATACATTCCTGGATCATTTTTAATTGTGTAATCAAGTAAATCTTCCCAAGATTTGTCTTTAAAGTGTTTTATATACTCATAGCCTTTTTTCATTTGCTCCATTATACTTGGGAACTCTATATCTTTTATCTCTTTAAATAGATTTAAAAGAACTTGTTTTTCTTGATCAGAAAGTTTATTAGAATCCAAAATATAAATAGTTTCTAAATCTTTAGTTGATAAGTGGACAAACTCACCAGTTGCTTCAGAAATTCTCCTAATCACCTGTGTTAAGCCAAGTATAGAATTAAAAGAAAGGGTATACGTAAGTGAAAATATAATATTATCTGCCGTATTTACTCTAAATGTTTGATTATATATTGTTTTTACTTTACTAACTACGCAAATGACAGAGGTATTTATACTATATATATTAAATTTCTCTGGAGTCGCAGTATATACCAATTGATTTTCTAATTTTTTCTTTATTAGGTCCCAAAACCTTCTTCTTGTAGTTGGATCTTTAGCTAGGCTCTTATCTTTCCATTTTGACATTAGCACAACTTTATCAAAACCCATAAAATCTTCAATAACTATATAGTCATGTTTATTTGTAATATCAATAGTTTTAATTCCAGTTATTGTTCTTAAACCGGGTAATACTCTATCTTTTGGAATTTTTAAATCTGGTTTTGTATGATTTTTTATAAACTCTTCTAAATTATTACCAGAGAAGTTTTTCAATAAATCCTTAATTTTATCTTTAAATACTACATAAATAAAGGCTGAGTCTTCAGAATGTAATACCATAATAACATTTCTTCCAATTCTAGATTTATCTAAAGGCCTTGTTATATATACAAGCTCTGACAGTCCAGCTGGAGATGTATGAAATCCTTGCCTTATATAACTTTCATCCAATCTTTCTAATTTCTCTCCAGCCCTTTCCAAAATTACCTCCATTAAATCTTCTTCTAAACCAGTTTCCTTTAGCAAAGGCATTAAATTTTCTTGATGTTCTATTAGGGTCTTATAGTTCACAAAATAAACTTCATAAAAGCCATCTGGATCTTCGTAATGATTTATTTCACCCTCTTTAGCTTTTTTGTATAGAAGTTTTAGCTCATCAACAATTCTTTTAGCCTCTTCAGTTGTAAATTCAGAACTTCTAATAGATTTTTTAATAAATACTATTCCAGTGATGTCATCTTCTTTAGGTTTTCTTTTCTCAGCTATAAATAAAATATCTCTAAAAGCTGCAGCTTCTGAAAAGGCTAAATCAGCAACAGGTTTTACCAACCATCTTATATGGTAATTTTTTAAAAAGAACTTCCTTATTTTTTCTGTAGCTTTTCCCCTTGCTATATTTATTGGTATAACGGCCCCTACTTTACAATTTGATTTTAATAAAAAATGAGATAAAGCAAGGAAATACCCCCACAGGTTAATTTGTCCTCCAACATTTTCCTTTATAAACTTATAATAATTCAACTGATTTAGCTTTTCTCTGTATTCTTCAGGTAATTTTTCTCTATCTGAAAATGGAGGGTTCATTATAATAGAATCAGCTGAAGTTAAAGTAAAAACATCTATTGTTTTAATTTTAACATCTGTATCTAAATTATAAAATACTCTATTTACAATACTGATAACCTCTTCTGATAAATTTTTATCAACAACAATATTTAGAGTTAAGTTTCTAAATTTATCTTTGATATTCTCTAATTTTTTAAGAATATTTATTAGTTTATCCAAGTTATTTTTAGAAATTCCCAAAATTGCTATCTGATTGTAATTAATATCTTCTATATTTTCATTATTATTAACATATATTACCTTTCTATCAATTTTATTGCTTATTATATATTCTTTTGCATGTTCAGTATCATAAACATAAATTGTAATATTAAAGTTTCTCCTTTTTATTCCATTAAAAAAGGCATCTAGTGTTGTTTGTCTATTTTTTAAGCTCTCAACAACTTTTATTAATTCTGAAGAGACTGTTTCCAAAACTAAATACTCTTGTCTACCTTTATTCTCTAATAATCTCTTCAGTATATTAATAGAATCATCCACACTTATTCTTAAGCGATTAGTTTCAGCATCTATGTTTTGTAATGATAAATTCATTGCTGCAATATGAGCAGCAAAAGGCATTATGTCAATTCCACTTATATCTCTTTCAACAAATTGCCTATGTAGCTTGATATCATCTTCAACAGAGATAAAACCATAATATTTTCTATATAAGTCTTTTTTAGTATTATATGAAGCTACTAATAAAGTTCCAGATCCACATGCTGGATCTATAACACTTTCTTGGTAATTGTCTATGGTTAGTCTAGCTAATATCTCAGCAGCAATAGGATGAGTGTAAAATGTAGCAAAAACTTTTCTTGTTTTAAATGGTAATAATTTGTGATAAACTCTTCCTAACAAATCATGAGGAATTTTCCAGATAGGGTTTGAGTTTAACACATCTATAATATTGTTAATAACTTCTAGAATTCTTTTATCGTTTGGTAGTCTTTCAAAAATATTGATACTATATATTGCTCTAAAGTCTATTTTTGTAATTTCATTAAAGTATCTTTTTAAATCTAATAATGAAGTAATCCTCTCTAATTTTGGTAACTCTTTATTGGATCTATTAGAATAGAGATAGTAGAATAAAATTTGATTAGTTAAAATAAAAGCTAATAAATCTACTACAGCTGTTCTAAAATCTTCATCCCTCAATAATTCATCTAAATTCTCACTTTCACTTAATCCAAGTAAAGATTTAAATAATGATATATCTCCAACTAGATTTATTAAAGCTTCTGGGGAGGATAAATAATATAACCTAAGGATATAAGCTAACTCATCTATATACTCTTTTAATACCCTAACAATAGATTCTGGATTTACTATAGTTTTAGTTTCATCAATAAACTCTCTTATTTTATTTATAAGCTCTTTTTTGGCATTTTTAAATTCTAAATTTCCATCTATCATATGAAATAAAAGTTCTTTATTCTTACTACCTGATACTATTATATACACTTTTGAGTTTTCTATAGCTGTTTTTAGCACCTCTTCCTCATGCCCAGTAATTAGTTTAACATTTCTAATATTCTCATCAAACTTTATGCCTATAAAGCCATTTATATCTGAAATTACTTTGTTTGAAACTAATTTTGAGATATCAGTTAATATATCTCTGATATTATCTAACTTTCCAATTTTTACCTGAACATAAAAAGCAGTATCTTTATATGATATTTTTAAATCTGGGTATCTCCTACCTGCTACTTTAATTTCCTGAACTCCTGTAAATCCAATATCTTTAAAAATTTCTAATAACAAGGGATATAATGTCCTTTCTGTAATTTTTTCAGAATGTGTACCCATGTGTAGCACCATTTAACTTATTCTCAAAAATTTAGATTAGTATGTTATATGTAGATTAAGATTTAAATAAACTCTTTTCGCTCATGTTCATTCAAGATTACCTATATAAATGCTGTTATCTGGCTTTGCGACTAGTGTATATAAAAAATTATTAATGGTAAAACTTGTTATCTATAGGTAATAATGTTTGAAGATAAGCGACGGAATAAATGCCAAGTAAATTCCCTAGAAACACAACAAAAGTCACTATGGACACCATACTCCAAAATATACTTTACTATTTGTATATTTTGCTACTTAGATACTTTTGCTATTTTATCTCCCATCAATCATCCACTATATGTCTACCTTCCTAAATGACAAGAAAAAAAAGGAATTGTCTACATGTTCTTGCTACTTGGGTACTATTATCCAGAGGATACTAATTGACAGATGGACGATGTATCAAAGTAGAAAAGTAGAAAAAGAAACATATTATAACACAGAGGGTGCTCTTACTATCCCACACTATACTCTAGAGGTCAGGAGTTTAGCAACTCATTAGATAATGTGTTTATTTAAAATATGCTGCTCGAAGTGTCACTTAAACACTTCCATGTGACTTATTCTAATTTGTCACATAGGGCATTGTATGAAGTTTATTATAACAATCATTTAAAAAACTTGTAGATGTTATTAAAATACTCCAAATGTTGCAAATATAACAATTTTTAATAGTATCTTGATATAACAATTCTATATAATACTTACTTCTTAATTTGCGCGAATTGCGAAATTGTTATATTATAAAAATATATTATTAATTTATAAAGTCATGAATTTTAAGAGTTGATAAATATGGATAACCAAACTTTGTTTATGGCTATGGGGTTGGCATCATTGGGTTTAGTTGTTTTATTATCATTAGCTCTATATGTGTGGTATTTTAAATTAGGAGGTAAAAAAGCCTTAGATACTCATTAAAGTTTTGTGTAGATATCATATAATACCGCACAAAATAACCAAACTGTTAATATTATTGCAATAACATCTCCAACAAATAATATAATCCCAACATTTGGAGCAATAGTTTTTGATGCAGTATTTAGTATAATATATAACATAAATAAAAATTCATATCCTACTAATACTATTCCAGCATTAGATATTTTGTCAAATAGAAGTTTTCGTTTTTCATCCATAATTATCTCAACCTTAGATTATTTTTGTCTTCCTATTTTGGAAGAATAAATAATTTATCGACAAATTTACCCACTACTAAATTACACTATTAAAACAAAAGTATAAATAATTGTAATTTTTTGCTTTTAAAAGTAATCAATTTTTACCATCAATAATTTTTATATTGCACTAGCTGCAAAACCACAACAACAGCACACTATTTATGTTAGATAATCCCGAATGAACATGAGCGATGAACAAAAATACTATTTTTCAACCATTACTCTCTATGTTTTTTATTTAACTATAAAATATAACACATACTTCTATAATATATATGATTTTTATACAAAATATACACTAAAGTATATATATATAAGTTGGGAAAGATGATATTATGAACAACCAGAATAAGACCGAAAATAGTGCAACAATTCCAATTAGAATAGATAAAAATACATTAGAAATAATGGATACTCTAATAAAACACAAAGTGTTTAAAAGTAGAAACCAATTGGTTAATAAAATTATTAAGGACTTTTACTATAGGTTATATTGTGAAACTATCGCTTTAGAGTTAATAAATAAGGCTGTTGATGAGTTAAAAAGTAAAAATATCAAAATAAGCCGTAAAGATTTGAAAAATGCCATTACAAGCATACTACCCATTTTAGTTTTAGACATAAGTATGTATTATGATTACTTAGACACATTGACATTAGTAAAAAAAATAAAGTTTCAAACTGAGTTATTGTCAAAATTAGGACCTTTATTAAAAAAATATGTTGAAGAAAATGAGGGTAACTTAGAAGAAGAGGACTTAAAAGAAATCTATGACATGGTTTTAAAATTATTAACTATAGTGCTGGAAATTAAGTTAGGGGAATTAGGGGATGAAAACTCCAATAAAAGAAAAGTTTATGAAATAATCAACCCAAAAATAAAAAATGCTTTAAAAAAGTTAGAAAAACCAAAATCTTAACATATCACTCTTTTAAATTTTATTTTTAGAATTTGGAAAAATGAGCCACCAGAACATAATTTAATATACCACTATAAAGAAGAATAGGAGATCTCTAAAAGATCCTCCCAACTCCAAAAAAAAAACAAAAATATCGACAACACCCCCAAGGTGATAAGCTATGTTAAGTTATGTAAAGAATAGTATAAAAAATTTACCCCCAAGAAAATACACAATAGAAGAATTAAAAGAGTTAAATAAACAAAAATTAGAGGCTTTAAGAAAATACCACAATAGTAATTTGTTTGTTTGGTTAGCCAAGGGATTTAAAGGAAAAAATGAAGATGATGCTAAAAGGCCAATAACCCTAACCTTAGATAAAGAAGATTTAAAAAGTGATGAATTAAAATTATTGAGAGATTTAAATATAGATACTACAAGAGATGAAATTAAAATCACACATGGGATAATTAAAAAGTTGATTAATAAGGGATATTCAAAACTACCACAGTTTGTTTTTGATGCATTATATAGGGTTTTAGAACAGAACCCAGAATATAATATATGTGTTGAGCCTATAGGGGAAGTAGTTGCCTATGACTTAGATAGTGATGACTATTTTGAGATATTTAAACAAGCTTATTATGAAGTATTTGGAGAAGATGTTTTAAAAGATACTTTTGTTGAAAAAACTAAACAAGGATATCATATCTTTTTAAGATTAACCAACTTTATACCTAATGGTAGGACTATAGAATTTATCACTAAAAAAGAAGGTAAAGAGTTTGCAAGGTATTATAATGGAAAGTATGAGATAGTATATCCATCCATAAGAGTAACCAACCCTGAAGAGCTGGAAGGTATCCCATACACTAAACTATCCACAAAAGGGTTGGATGAGTTAAAAACAATAAGCTTAGATAAATTGAAAGAGTTGGAAATTAAGATTGTTGAATTGTTAGAAAAGAAAGGGTATAAAGTTAGGAATGAAGTTAAAAGATTGTTAGGAATTCCAATAGGTGAAAATGGAAGGCTACACATTGGAGTTGAAGGAACCAACAGCAAAGCAACAATAGAAGTAATGCCAAAGAATAAAGAAGAGTTATTAAACACAATATTGGAAGATGTTAAAAAGCTACAAATTGAGAAGGGAGAGAGGAGCGACTGGATATTTGCATTAACATTATTGTTTAAGTGGTGCGGGTTAAGTTGTGAGGATGCTTTTAACATCCTAACATCCTTAGAAGGGATTAAAACAAAGTTTGAAGATAGTAGCCACAATTTGGATTGGTATAAAACATATGAGTGGAACGCAGCAGAAAATGTTAATTTAGCAGGAATTATAGGGGCATTCCAACAATGCCCAAAGATTGATAAAACAAACATTTTAGAAATTTTAGAGAGCTACAAAGAAAAGGGAGGGGTGCTTTACAACAAAGAGTTTTATAGAGAAGTTAAGGAATTGAAAAAGAAGATAATTAAAAGTATATACTACATGGTTATTGCGAAGGAAAAAAGGCATTATGTTTTTAAATTTAATATCTACAAAATTGTTATTGATTTGAAGAAGAAAAAGGAGTTAATGGCTGAAGGTAAAGAGGAAAAAGAGGCTTTAGAAGAAGCAACAACCAAAGAGATTATAGAGTATCCAATATTTAAATTTATGGATTTAAACCAGTTTAGGGATATTATCCTAAATAAAAACTATGTTGTTGTGAAAGGCATAACTACAATAAGGAATAATAACCTAAAGAATGAATATGAGCTAAGATTTGAGGACATAACAGGATTATTAAACTATGTTTCAACAGATGCCACAAGAGAGGTTATTAAGAAGGTTAAAAATGCCTTAGATGTTTTAATTGATGCTATTGAATGGTTTGCTAATAATAAAACCTATGAAAGTAGTTGCTTGTTTAGGGTGTTAGAAAGAGATGGGAAGTTAACCATCCCAAAGGTCGAACACCACCCAATACTACACCAATATGAGAGCTACCCAACACCAGAAGAATATTATAAAATGCTAATGGAAACAACCTATACGGAAGAGGAGAAAAAACAGCTATTAGAAACACTATATAAGCTAAATAAACCACACAACGTTTTGGTAATGGCCTATTTCTTAGCTTCTTTATTAGTAGGAGTTGTTGATTATGAAATAACTCCATTCCTAATATTGTATGGTAAAAGTGGTAAAGGTAAATCTAAAACTGCAAGAATATTCAACTTTGTAGATATAAAAACCGATAGACTTACAGAATATCAATATAAGGTTTATGCTAATGGTTGGGGTTGTGGCTTTGGGTTATTGGACGAGTGTAAAGAGTTAAGAAATGAGTTAATACAGTTGTTGAAGGAGAATGCAACAAGCCCAATATATGACAAAAAACACGGACAAAAATATAGACATATCTATAAGTTGTGTGGCATTCTAACATGTAATGATATATTTGACTTAAAAACCAACAACCCTGACGATTTAGCTGGATTTTTAAGAAGGCAACTAACCTACAAAGTTAGAGATGAAGA